>NZ_JAAKDE010000011.1 GCF_013664685.1 Capillibacterium thermochitinicola | reverse complement strand
TTGCGTTTTTCAGTAAGCCCTATTTAAGTGCATTTTAACGATGACGAGAATTGTGCAGGTTAACAGGAAGAAAATTGTCCAGAAAAACAAAAAGAGACCTCGGTAGATAATTTCCGGATCGGGAACAAGTATAAGCTTTCGGTGGTTTATTATCCTCTACAGGTATATTTTTCCCGAAGAGGTTTATTTTACATCCAACAGTGGAATGACGGGAGGATTAAAACAATTTTGGCTGCCATCTTTTCCGGCTTGATGGCTGCCAAAATCAGTTTCTTGATCATAATACTCTGGGTAGCGGCATGACTTTTCTGAACAGGTAACGGTAGAATTGTAGTTTCTTTATTTTAAAAATTGGGGTTGTTATAATATTCTTCTCTAAGAATACTCATAATATATTGGTCATAATATTTCCCATCTCTATAGATTTCTTGTCTTAATGTCCCTTCTTTCTTAAATCCGCACTTTTCATAACATCGCACCGCTCTTGGGTTAAATTCATAAACATTTAACTTTATTTTATTAATATTCATCTGTTCAAATATAAATCTGATCAATATTCTCATGGCATCGGTTCCATACCCTTTATTCCAATAATTTTTATCGCCAATAAATATACCAACCTCCACTACTCTATTTTTCCAATCAACCTTGTGTATTCCGCATCCACCGATATATTTTTTCTCTTCTAGAGTTTCAATGGCGAAACTATAGTGATCTTTGTTTGCTGATAACTCTTCATACCACTTGATTTCGTCTTCAAGGGTATATGGGTATGGAATACCAGGAACTAAAAATTTCTTTACTTCACTATCATTTATGAACTGCAATGCCAATGAAATATCTTCTTTTCGATATTCCCTCAACCTTACTTTCTCCCCAGTATACATTTTGGTTCCCTCCATTCGGAAAATATAATCTAATATTCCCGCTTAAAGTAGCGTTTTGACCATACTGGGCAGTGTGGGTAAATCACTATTTGCGGCACTATAAACACTCCTTTAAATTTTAAAGTAACATAGACAGTAAAAATCTTTCGCGCCTTATTTCTATGTACCTTTCGTGAAAAATAACAGTAATATAAAAAAAAATAAGGATTGGAATTATCACCGAGGAAATAGCAAAAGCAATTTTTTTAAATGTGGTATTTAATACTCTTTCACCTAAATCTTGCAAGCACCTCCACCTGTTTATTCAAGTGGTACGCTGCCCTCGCGCCTAAAAAGCTCCCAGAGATGTTTTATGGTATTATCCGCAATTTACCTCCCTTTAAAAATTCTTTTCAAAAGTAAGATAATAGATGGGTTTTTCTTTAAAATTGTCCAAGCCAACCTCTGCTTTTAGCAAACCGAAGGGCGTATCGCAGACGACTCCCACTCCTCCGTCAATCTCCCAGGGCAGATCAGAGTAACTGCGGTGAGCCGGGATAATTTTAGCATAATCAATAAAGGCCATACCCCACAGGTCAAATAGACCTATAAACGCATTACCAACGATTAATTTATGAAACTCGGTATAACCTGACAGATACCGATTTCCCGCCAAATTATACTCGTGTCCTCTTAAGGGGATCCCGCCTTTACCCCCTCCCTTAAACTGATAATTAAGAGGAGTCTCCTGTGAAGAGATCCCGGTGCACACCCTGCTAATCAGCTTATTGTTATTGAAGCCCGTCACTTTCGTCCAAGATATTTCCCCTTGTTGAAAATCGGGTTCTTCTTTTCTTAAGGATTTGCCGTATGTAAATCTAAGGTCTATATCCTCCTCTTTCTTCCGCTTTATTTCCGTTTCCACCGAAAGATACGTTTGCCCCTTATTTTCTTGATCAACCTGAAAATTGTTTTCCTGATAATTAAGGGCAATGGTCCATTTCCAGCCGGCGGCGGGAAGATAAGCCAACGCAAACCTGGTCTTGAACCCTTCCATATGATAATGGGTTTGATTAAAGGATTCGTCATTACAGATAAAATTCATATAATCCCAAGAATATACTTTTCCTTGCGTCCCCGCATAATCCAACCCTATTTTCCACCAGGGAGCCGTACCCCAATGAACTCCTGCGGAAATACTCAACCCGTTTCCCCACGGGTTGATGATCCGGTGGCTAAACTTTTGATCCAACAAATCAATCCCTTTAAAGATAACTGCCTTGGTTACCTCACCAATCAAAGAAATTTTCACCGGATGAACCATGAAAGGATGAACATCTTCAGTCGAGACAAGGACCCTGACGCTCTCCCCGCCAATCCTCTCCGCCCGTACTCTTACGTTTAGAGGATTGAAGACTGCCAACTGGCCCAGACGCTGCTCCGCCAATTCCTGTTGTTCCCGCGTCCACTTGTCCCCTACTTTAAAGGGCAATTGCTCCTTAACAATACCTTCCTTGGTGCGATCCAAACCGGCAATGACAATCTCTTCAATATAAAGACCGGTTTGCGCATCAACACTTTTGCTTTGAAAAAGCTTTTGAATTTCTGCTATCTTCTCCGCGACATCTTCGTAGATCTCCGGGGTCAGTCTGGGGTATAAATCGCGAACGGCATGAGTGTAAACGGCATTCTTAATACGCCATTTGATTTGAAACTTTTCCGGCCGGATTGCCTTCTCAGGTACAAGCATCAATATACCGCCGGCATATTCCTCCGGATCGATACCGGTACGGTTGTCAAAGGGGACATCAATATAGTACAAGTAATCTTTGATCCAGTTAAAATATTCCTCTTTATCGACCCCGGAATCGTTATAAACATCCAAACCCGCAGTTTGGCTCGCCAAAGCCTGTTGTAGTTCAACCGCATTAAGAGGAGTGCCGTCTAAAGTCGGAATAACTCCCCACTGGCCGTCGATCATAATCCACTTGCCGAGGTCATTAAGATAAGCTTCTGCCACCACATGACCGGCGCCAAATAATTCGCTCTCAACATATTTGGTTTTTAAACCGACGGTACGGGCGGGGATGCCCAGGGCGTTTAAAGCACCGGCGACCACAATGGCGTACTCAACGCAACGGAATCGTTTTCCCTCTTCAACTTCTTCGAGAATCGAAAGGGGATCGCTTCGTCGGGGCGTATTTATGCCATGATGTTCCCAGAGGCAGTTCACCCAGGCAACAATGGCCCTTGCTTTTTCATAATCATTTTCGCAGCCGGCGACTTTCCCTTCCAAACTGTATTTGTTGCGTAGTTCAGTTAAGTAAGGACTGCCGGGGCTGCTCCAGATAAACGGATAAGCAACGCCGGGCGCTTCTTCATCATACTTAACACCCTGCGCCAATGTCTGCTTTGCGTTGGAAAGGATCATCAGTAAACAGAGGGTCAAAGTTAAGAGCCAGTGGTTTTGCCTTTTTTTCACTTCATCTATCCCCCTATTCCAGTTCCGCTTCCTCATTTTTGCAGTTGAAAACTTTAGAACCACAACTTCCACACTTCTCATCGTACCAACTGATATTAAGTCCGCACCCGGAACAGCTCCACCTTGCTTTTTGTTCCTTTAACCAATTATCCAGCCCATCATTTTTTATAAAATCGAGGTTTTTTATGACGACCGATTGATGGCCTGAAAACCATGTGTTTTCGACAAGGATAGTCCGGACATTCAGTGCAACGAAAGCCCATACACCAATTACCTCCACCCGTGTAAAACATTGCCTATTCAGAATTGACTTAAACAATCAAGACTTTTTCTTTCTATTTCTTTCCAAGATAACATGGAAATATCTTTAAGACTCAAATCATTTTCCCAACATCTTATCAGTGAATCAAATGACTAATTTCGTGCGCAATCAAGGCACTTATCTGTTCATTGCCTTTTTTAAGAAGCTACTTCAGAATTTTTTGTTAAGTACTTAACATAGCTGGCCTGTTATAGGAAGTAGTGACTTATCTTATTCTAAACTTTCACCCAGAATAAAACTATGTAAAGTCTACCAGTTTATCATAACTTTTCTATGAATAAACTGGTTTTTCCTTTATTATCCTCCGTTTTCCTTAATTCACGGGTCGTAATCCTGTCGAGCACAAAATTCTAACCGAGTGCCTTGGATAGAAAGGAAGCAATATTCGCGATACTGTGCGTCAAGATGCTAGGAAATAAACTTCCATCCGCCCTTTTTTCATTCAACCAGAATTGTAAATAACCCACTATCCCCGCGGTCAGAATCAGCGTCAGGCCAAAGAAATACTCTTCATAAACAAGTATAAAAGGTAACCCGTGAGGCAAACCAAACAGGATGGCTTGGGTAATATTCCCTGTCAAATATCCAAACTTGCCGGCGATTCTTTTCCCAATGAGGCCACGGAAAAAGAGCTCTTCAGAAAGGGTGGTTTGGACGATAGCCTTAAGCAGGATAATAACGACAATGTCAATCCCCAGGCCCCGGCCACTTATGTCTTCATCATAGAAGATTTCGGTAAAGATATAGCCAAAGGATTGGAACAAAAGAAGAGGGCCAACCATGACCACAGCAGTGACTCATCGCCTTCCTCCTCTTTCTTTACCTTTTCTTTTTATGACATTGCTCCCCAGAGAACATGCCAGATTAGATCCGCCCAAAAATGGATCCCGACGGCCGCCAGAAATCCATATTTTCTAAAGTAATAAGCTGCAAAAAAGGAAAGAATCCCGTTTAAAAGGATAATCTCACCCATAAGCACAAGGGGAATTTGACTAAACTTATTTAGACCGAAAATCACCATCACCGAAGGGACATGCCCGAAAGCAAAGGCCAGGGCCGAAAAGAGAGTGACCAGCCAAAAAATCTGATTCGGCCATCTTTTTTTCAGGAGCACATGAGAAACCAGCCAGACTAAAAAGGAAATAAAGAATAAGCGGAAGATCACCTCTTCACCGATGCCGGCCACGGCAGAAGCGACCAAAGAAGCAGGAAACGGCGGATGAGGGAGGGGTCCCAGAGAATGAAACTGGCTCAAAAAGGTATCGGCCAAAATAAAAAAGAGCCCGACGGCGCTCCCGACAAGCGCCGGAAGGAAAAACCTCTGCCTATTATCCAGTCGCTCATCCCAAAGGTCGGCAAAGCCAAGCTTTTGCGCGAGTATTAAGCCCAGAAAGCCCAAGCCGCCATAGAGAATAAGCATAAAGGCGGCATTCGCCAGGGCGAGCACCGGTTTGGAAGCTGGAAGTTCCTGTTCCGGCATAAGCGGGGAGAAAGAACCCTGGGGCAAAAAGATACTGATCGCCGCCAGGATGGCAAGGGTTATAATAAGACCAATATAAATTTTGATTGAGCGTGACAACTTGCTCATGCTTTCTCTTCCTCCTTTTTCCTTTTTCCCTCCTTAATCCCTTCAAAGCTATACGTTTTTGTCACACGATGTGGCGGTCTTGCCGTTCGATGGCGTGTAACGTTTGCCGATTACCGACGGCCATGGACCTTAAGGCGCAGGACGTGCTTTAGTGCGACACCACTTAGACCAGAACGAGCCGGGCGCGACCGCACTTAGATCCATGGCTATGGGCGCGTACTCTGCACGATTTAACTTCATTGTTTTGTCATCATGACTCGCTATCCGAGCCCCGCCAGCGGTAATCGTGCTGTTAGACGAAGTTTACCGCTTACTCGCTCAAAATCACCTTTTCATTTGGATAATCAACAGTAAAGACAACTTTTGAAATGGTATCGGAGCCAAGGCAAAGCATTATTGGACCCGGATATCCTTCGTTAATTCCGGCAAAACTGACCTTTTTTGCATTTTTAATACGGAACTGAAAAGAACCGAGCCTTACATCTTTAATCTCATAGCCCCATGCATTTGCCGGTAAATTAAACTTGGTTATTAATTTTTCATCAACACACGTTCTGCTACAGCCTGTATCGAGCTGTATAAGCACTTTCTCTCCATTTACGACTCCTTCAATGACTGGCATTCCGGGTTGTGATGGATTTACAATCAAAGGGAAGGTTTCTTTTTTTATCCTATTTTCAGGAAAACTGTTTTTCGAAATCCCTATAAATTTGTTTTTGTAATCAATTGTAAATCTATGTTCTAACAATAAGGAAGGTGGCAGGAGACCATCAATATCATCCGCAAAAGTTTCATAGATCTTTTCCCCGGTAAATTCCCGGCCAAATACTTTAACTTTTTCACTTTCATAAACACCAAACCTTCCGAGAGAAAGCCCGGCAGTATCAACGAGTGTTATTTCATCGACTTTGGTTAATCCTAATTGTTTTGCGACCTCCGAAGAAACAGAGATCCCTACCATATTACCCGTATCGTACATCATCTTAATTTGATGTCCGTTTATTTCGGTATCAATGTAAGGAAAGCCATAGTTCCCTATTTCAATATCAAACACTTCATCTTCCTTAAACCCATACTTATTACACCATTCACTTCTCGACATCTCTTTACGACATCCAACCAGGGATGCGGTTAGCAGCAATATCCCAAATAAAATAAATATTTCCTTTTTCAAAACCATATACCCCCCAATGTATTAAAAGGTGTATAAACAGCCAGACGAATTTTTCTCATTGCGGTCCCGGAGGTTAAGTATTTTACAGAGCTTAATGCGCTCCTTTTTGAGCGATGCCAAAACCCAAGCCGAACTGCTCTTTCATATTCTATCTGACCGGAACGGATCAAGTCCAGATTAGTG